>JAMPIU010000207.1 GCA_023667845.1 Dehalobacter sp.
ATCTGTTCCTGGGAAAGTCCCTTGAGATTTCTTAATACAATCAGATTCTCACTTAACATATCTATTCACCTCAAATTCGTACATTTCATACATTTCTTAGTTCTATGAATATTATAATGTTTAGTTACGCAGATCACAACCAACCACACTTGTCAGAATTTACGAATTTCTGTTATTTTCAGTTGCATCAATTATTCTTTTCGATTTATATTTTTTAATGTTCTGTTATGTAAAAGTTAATATATAAATTTAGGAATAATCGCATTTGTTTTATAGACCCATTCGGACACACTAGGCGTGAATGTCAGCAAGTCTACTTGTTATTTTAAGTGTTCAGATTCGAACACTTTACTTGTTTTCATGGCGAATGAAATTCAAATGAGCCTATCAATTCCTTTATAAAACACAATTCAAAATCTAACAAAAAAACGACAGGATTTTTCATCCTGCCGCAGTGTACTCTTTGCACACCCTATAGTTATTCTATGGGTTCATTTTTGTGTCATCAATCCTGTCGCCTCAACCCAACCTCTGGTCTGCGCCTATATGGACGCCTATTTCACCGTCGATATGTTCCCATATACACACTAGACTTGAGTAGATAAGATTGTTGTATCCCCTACAAACCTTGATTTTAAGCCGTTTTCTAAAGACTACTTTCTTGACAGAAGGCAAACGGTTTCCACATGGAACGATAGGCTCACCTCGATGTCTGGTCTGTATTTTTGATTTTGCCCGTTCGCGGGAATAGGTCAATAGTGGTTTATATGGCTGTTTTTTGTTCGAGGGAACAGGTCAACTGATTTCGTCCGTTCGCGGGAATGAGTCAACATTATTCCTCGAATACTTAACGGTCAAGAGAAAATCGGCATAAAGTGATACCTGTTACGCTCACATAATTCTAAGCCTTCCTTATGTATGATGTCCACCGATTATACACATCCTTTAGCGGTGCGTCTAGATAACTCAAAGCCTTGTCCTTTATCCAATCTGGCACACCGTAGGCGGCTTCAGCAATGCTTCCAGTAATAGCTGCAAGTGTGTCGCTATCGCCACCGAGAGAGATGGCATTTCGGATTGCATCCTCAAAGTCCGTACTTTCAAGGAATGCAACAATCGCCTGTGGCACCGTATCTTGACAGCTTTCATTGAAGCGGTAGGTGGGACGAATTTCGTCAAGGATTCTGTTAAGGTAATAATCAAACAACAATGGAATTTCCTCACGGATATGTTTCTTAGCGGCCTCCAGTCCGTACCCGTAGGCTATCATTATGCAATAGGCAGTCGCTTCTGCCCCCTTTATACCTTCCGGGTGGTCATGTGTGACACCCGACGAAACTATCGCCAGTTGCCTCGCATTATAAATGCTGGTTTCAGGGCAGTCACCCGGATAGTAGCTTTTGTAAGCATATTCGGCACAAGGAGAAACCCTCATTGCCGAACCATTGCCCCAGCTATTATAGGGTTTGCAGTCATCAGAATGTATCCACGCACCGAATCTGCCACCGTACCCTGAGTCAGGGTAGAGTCGTCCCCACTTCTTATAAGCATAGATAAAATCGTCGGCTTTACCACCGTTCATAATAGCATCTGCCGTAGCAATGGTCATCACGGTATCATCTGTGAAAAAGCAGTCGTCACGGAACAGCGGGAAGTCTTTGGTTTTTATGTTATGCCATTCATAAACTGAGCCTACGATATCTCCTATAATTGCTCCGAGCATTATTTACGACCTCCTCGCCGCTTCACATCTTTGCGGATTTCCTCAAAGCAAGTCTCGTCAACCGTTCCCGACTCGCGAAATGTCGCCACAGCGCTTGCCATTACCTTAAAGTTCAGCTTCGTACCTTCGCTATCAGCAAGGTAGTCAACCGCTCTGTCAGGAGCAATTCCGAACCTGCCGGCGGTCTGAACCGCATCGATATTCGCCCCAAGGAAGACAAACTCCCAACCATACTTTTCTTTTTGTTGCTTAATCTGTGCTTTAATCTTTTCGGCAGTATATTCACGACTAGAGTTTTCCTCACCATCTGTGATAATTACAAACATTACCTTTTCGGCGCGGTAATCTTCAGCAGTATGCTTTTGAGCATTACCAATTTTATTAATCGTCCTGCCGATTGCATCAAGAAGTGCTGTCGATCCGCCAACCTGATATTCTTTGTCAGTAATCGGGCTGACTGCCTTAATGTCAATACGGTCATGGAGCAGTTCATAGTTGTTATCAAACAACACAGTTGTAATGTAGCACTCACCATCTACTGCCTTCTGCTTTGCGAGCATTGAATTGTAACCACCAATAGTGTCAGCTTCCAGTCCGCTCATTGAGCCACTTTTGTCGAGTATGAATACCAGTTCAGTTAATCCCTTTTTCATTTTGGTAGCCTCCTAAGATTTATTGTAATCTTAGAATACTACTTTACTTGAGACCGGCGGTCGCTTCAGAAGCGACAAATTACCTTTGAGATGCAAAACCCTCATATCTGGGTTCATATTTATAATGCATTATCCCCTCAATCAATTCCAAAGCAAAAACACCTAAGTCTGCATCAATAATTATGTCGATTCGTCGGCAATTCGTTTTAATCCAATTTTTTATATTTGAAGAAGTAATGTTTAAGCTGCGCATCTCACTATCCGAAAGCAGTGATTTTGCAAGTGTTGATGGTGCATTCAAACCATAATGTTGACTGCAGAATCTTGCATTACTTCTATAATTAGCTTTTCCGATTTTTAGAAATTCGTCACCGAGCAAAAACATGTAGATTGCCATCTTCCCATCAGGCAATCGAGTAGGTGGAATATGCGGTAAACCTCTATCAACGATTTCATACTTGTCCTTAAAAATTGGTTTACCAATTGCTAATGTAGCTTTTTGAATTAGTGAATCTATTTCATAAACATAATCCATAATCAGCACCCTCCCAACAGCGGCTGGTCGTATTCAAACAGCACTTCATTGATCGCAAAAACATCGTACTTACCGTTTGCGATGAAGTACTCCACAATAACATCGAATTTGACGGCGTGAGATAGTGCATAGCCCGCTCGTTCCAAGAGGTCGTCGGTTTCGTCGAGAGATAACTTCAGCGCTACAGCAAGAGCAATAGCTGTGCGCTTGCTTGGCATATATCCTTTGTTGCTTCTGATCTTAGAGAATAATTTTCGGTCAAGGTTGGCACGTTTGTATACTTCAACATCCGTCATTCCTTTGGCATCAATCAAACGCAGGAGCATCTGAGAGAATGGCTCATCAAGGTTGCCAACTAAATCATCAAGCGGGGCAGGAGCGCCAATAGGAGCGAGCATTTCTTCAAGAAGAGGCTCATTGAATATATTAGCACGCTCATCTGCTTCGGATATGGCTTTGCGTTCTACATCAAGCAGCTTCCGTCGCTTTATTTGGTGTGTGTCAACGTAATGCTCATCTATGTAACTTTCGACTGCACCGAGCAGCTCGCGGCTTACAGTAAATGCCGATTTATCAAACACTACAAGTGTTATATCAATATCGTTGTTGATGAGAAAATCTTGAATTGCAGCAGTAGCCACTTGAAGGGCTTCGTCTTTTGGGTATCCGTAAATCCCGCTTGAAATCAATGGGAACGCAATACTTTCACAGTTGTTTTCGATGGCAAGCCGGAGCGACTCCATGTATGCGGAACGTAGTAGTTTTTCACTCTGCTCGGTATTCTGATATCTATAAACGGGGCCTGCCGCGTGAATAACAAACTTAGCGGGCAGGTCGAATCCTGATGTAATAACCGCCTCACCCGTTTTAATCGGGGAGAGTTTATCACAGGCAGCTTGAAGCTGTGCCGCTCCCGCCGCTTTGAAGATAGCTCCACAAACCCCACCGCCCATTTGCAGGTCGGTGTTGGCGGCGTTGACTATAGCGTCAACTTTCATTTTTGTTATGTCCTGACGGACTATGGTAAATGGCATCGTTAATCCTCCAATTCAATTGCTTTATTACATTTCAGCACACCTTCGCTATCAAATTGGTGATAGATTTATCTGCATCTCTTAGATCTATAAAAACAACCTCAACGTTAACCTTATCTTCTGACGAATACTTAAATTCACTTCTGCTTATTCTATCGGAATGTGGATAAAGTAATAGAATTTTGTCCGCATCATATTTTTTACTGTAAGCATACATTTGGTACATATCAGATTGAGAGATACCAAAGTTGCGGGAATTATCAGAGAGAAGTTTCCACTTTGTATCCATAACGATTGTACGATCGCTAAACTCTGTAACGATGTCAGGCCGGAGAGCAAAAGCACGGGTAGGGCTATCAAACAGGCTGTATCTGGTATCTTGTGTCCGAAGGTTAGCACGGTCACCGATGTGCCGACGAAACTTTGATGCTACAAAACTCTCAAAAACTTTCCCCATTGGAAACAAGAGTGCTAATGCGACCTCGCTTCCGGCAAAAGCGGTGAAGCTGTTGCCACGTAGGAAAACGCGGCACCAGGAAAGTGCCTTGACATAGTGGCTCATGCTGCGGTCGTTTATGCATTTTGAAAAATCTGATTCGTAGCTTGCGGAATAATCAACACCTTCAAAAAACATAAGCAAACGGATGGCATCACGACGATTGCGGCTATCAGTTGTCTGTTTCAAAAGAAAACGCAGTGTGGATTTAATTAACCGATTCTCAGGCCGATTGATACTAAAGTCGTCAAAGCAAACAAAGAATCGGTCTTGATTAATCAGGTTGTACTTGATGTTCTGGGAAGCCAGTAGTTTGCCTTTATAGAACCGCTCATTAGCCTCGACAGACGTATATGCTGCTTTTAATCCTTGTTTAGTCAGTATGGAAACCTCGTCAAGAAACATCTTGATAAATATTTCGAGAAGACTCATCCGATCTGTGTGCAGGTTCGAGATGTTAAAATCCTTAAATGTCACATCTTTGAGTGTTTTTAACATCTCAAGAAAAATCCGTTTTGTATCACCATCAGAAATATCACCGCTTGCTATCTTTGGTAAAATTTCTATGACCGTCCCATCTGTCATTGTTATTAATCCTACATAGTTACGAGCGGTGATAATTTTACCTATACCACGGCGAGCAGACAAGGAGAGCAGTTCGACCGCCTCTGTTTCTGCGTTAGAGGTATTAGCGAGAATAAAAGATTCAAGGGCATCAAAGGTTTTTTCCGGTAAACTCTGATAACCACTAAGTGATACGCCTCGTGTAAAACCTCCGTATTCAGTTATAGTGTAGGACTTATTAGAGAAACGCATAGGCGTCGACCTCCCTTAACGCCGCACTGTTTATCTCGTAGTATTCTGGAAAGTCAATGTCGGCATTCCCGAAAAGCTTTATGGCATCTGCTTTTTTTACAATGAATCGCGTACTATCATCCGGCTTCTGGTTATCACCCAACACAAGTTGGATCTTCTCATAATCATCATAGAAGTATTCCTGTAAGAGCGGAATTATCTCATTCTCAAAGATCGCTGCAAGGCGTTCGATGCTCGGGTCAGTTTTTAGTGATAGGAAATATGAGTGACCAATGGTATGTTCGCGATCGAGCAAAACGGTGATCCGCTTGTTAAGCGTATCAAGCATTTCAGCAATATCGATCCCATCGACAAGAATATCCTTGAGTATAGCCGATTCTGGAAGCATCTCAACAAAGCTGAATCGGCGGCGTAGTGCTGCATCAATTCGAGCAATGGAACGATCAGCGGTATTCATCGTACCTATAATATATACATTATCAGGTACACCGAACTTCTGACCTGAGTAAGGCAAAGAAGCTCTCAGTTGCTCGCTTGCCCCAATGCGTTTCGTCGGCTCGATGAGAGTTATTAGTTCACCGAATATTTTTGATATATTTCCTCGGTTAATCTCGTCAATAATAAAGACACGATTGGGAACTTTCATTGTTTGAGTGAACAGGCTAGGTTTTATTTTTTTCAATAACTGAAGCGTATCAGAAACGGATATTGACAACTTATACACTGACGGTTGCATCATTAGCTTTTCAGAGTTCAGTTCGTAGATATCTTCGTTGATGCCAGTAACAAGCCATTTTACCTTGCGCAGCCTTTTATAATGGGCATATTCATCGTGCCATTCGGGTTCACCTGTGATAACGCCAATAGCATCTATCGTTTTGTTCGAGTAACACGAAAGAACGATGTCACCGATTTGCATTTTATAATAAAAGGCATTTAATATGTTTCTCCCGTTATCACCCTTTTCATAGGAGTCTGGCGGCGTTTCACCGTAGCTATCATATCCGATGCGAATATGGTTATTTGCGAAACACTCGGTACGGGTTGGGTTATCTCCCGTTCCTTCAAGAGAGACCTTCCACACGGTTGGATTCTTACCAATTCCCAAGTCGACATCTGCACCGCTCCCAACAGGCGCTCCTGCTTTGTCACAGAACGCCTTAAAGATCCCGTCATGAACCTCATATTCGATTTCACGACCAGATTCGGCTTTATCTTCCGACGAAACAACAGGGCGAATGCCCTCAATGAACTCCTCATATCCGAACGATTGATGAAATGTCGTAAATGCAACGAGCCCATCTTCTTTGTACTTTAGATAGCGGGCAAACACTGCATCATAATTCTCTGCTTTCACGTCAACGAAGGGTTTTTCCTCAATGATCGCAACAGCATACAGTATGGAACTATATGTCTTGCCGGTGCCTGGTGTTCCATAAAGAATAAGGTTTTTAGGCGTTCTATAGATGCCGGATTGACCAACAGGCGTATTATCCGTAGTAATGGCTCCAACTGACACGACTGGTGCACCCTTGCTTTGGAGGAAACCGAGGTAGTGTTTTATGCCACTTTTTAAATCATCTCTTTGGACAGACGATTCAATATCAAAAACAGCTTCCATCTTTGTGTAATCGCCGCCACTGGTTTGGAAATACCCATCGAGGCCTCCGTTCTCAATTGCGGCATTAAGTTCGTCGTAAACGGCAACAGCAAATACTGCTCGTCCGTTCTTTAGCTTGGTTTTGCCAATAGCGGATGCATAGGAGTTTGCAGAATTAGGTGAGCCACCATTGTTTATATACCATTGTCTAAAGGCTGCTCGCTGCTTTTGCTCATCAGCATCTGAAGTTCCGCTTGAACCAGCCGACGTTTTATCATCTTTCTGTGTCCACGCAGTATAAGATAACTCGGGAAATGTAAGGTTGGGAGACTGTTCACCAATTTTCGCCTTGAGCGTATCAAGAAAAGCCACATACTCATCTCCAGTGCAGTTGCTGCTCGGGGCGATTACCCCATATTTTGCAGAAACGTACGCTCGAGAATTACCATCAAGCGGCATAAAGATATTAGGTCTAATCCAGTATAGACCCATAGTGATATAAGCTAGACCATTGCCACTAACGGCAATAGCCTTTTCGAAGGCATTTTTAAACTCGTCAGTAAAGCTATTTGTCTCAGCAACCTTTACTGCAAGAATAAATAACTCCCATATCTCATCAACGCCTGCAAAGAATGACTTCCTGTTATCGAGAGTGGGTATACCAGCAAACTGCGTCGGAGCAGAAAGTTTAATATCAAACGTTTTGGCGAGAACTTTTGCTAGTACAGTGCGATTCGCATCTGTTGTGCCACGATTCATAACGCCAACCACTGAGAATGGGTCAATCTGGTAATGCCGGGGGCCCCACCAGTCCTCACGCTCGAAATGTAGATATTTCATTAATGGCTGTTCCGACGAGACATTCTTCATCAGGGCAAAGAGTTGATCCCGCTTATCACTGTATACAAGCAATTTATCGGCGAGTGCCTCATAAAACGGCACCCATTGATATGCATTATCCATGATTGTCACCCTCCTTAGTTATCAAACTTCGACCTATATTTTTGAGAGCCGCGCATGAACAAGCGGCAGCAATATTTTATCTATTTCTGTTCTGAATTCTTCGTCTTCTAGATACCGTTCGCAGAATTTAGTGTTCTCTGCCATACGGGAAAGTACAACATCCATAATATTGTTGTCATAGATTATTTTAAAGAGATCGAGCGGATTTTTGGCTCGAAGAACCATTTCCTCGTTGCTTGCCATGTCCTGCACAAACTGCTCTAGCACCTTATCCATCTCGGTAAAGTTGGTGCCAAGCCTCTCATTTAGTTTCTGGATAATCTCTGATAGCTTTTCTTTCTCGTCCTCAAGAGGTAGCCCTGTGCCGGAGGTCTTACCGTATAATACTCCGTCCTCTTTTACAAGCTCAATAGTACCTTCATATGACTTTTGGAGGCGATAGTATTGCAATAATACTTCGTTATCGAGGTTCGGTGTTCGCTCACCAGCATCCCTCGGTAGCTTACGAATCAATGCCTTAGCGTAGGCATAGAACTTATGAAGTTTCTCGTCCCCAAGCTTGATAATATGTGTAAGAAATGAATACAGGCGGATAAACTTTGCAAGTGCACCCTTGAAATCCATCTTGTCCTGTTCCTCTGTAAGAGCATTGTAGCGGTCAACGGCTGGATCTATGAAAGAGTTTAGCTTCGCTAAGTCGATATTTCCCTGATTTTTCGTTTCCTTAAAGAACACCTTTGCAAAAGCCTCAATTTCGCTATCCAGATAGAGCATAAAGCTGTCAAGGACATTCTTGATATCGTAAATGGTATTCGGATCGGTCGTTTCAGAAACGCCGGTCTCCTGATAATAGTCTTGAAACGCCTTTTCAATGTCCTCACGGGAATTTACGAAATCCAGAATAAAGGTTTCCGTCTTGCCTGGATAAGTGCGATTAACGCGGGAGAGTGTCTGCACAGCCTTTACGCCGGACAGTTTCTTGTCTACATACATCGTATGTAGGAGTGGTTGGTCAAAGCCAGTTTGGTATTTTTCAGCTACAAGCAAAAGTTGATATTCAACCGAATCGAACTTCTCCACCGTTTCAGAATCGGGAAAATTATTCAGATTGGATTCTGTATATTCCTTCATCTCTCCGGTTACGTTGTCTTTAACCATGCCGGAAAATGCGACCAATACACCAAGATCCGTGTAACCCATCTTTTTGATGTATTTCTGAAACTCAAAATAATAACGCACTGCATGTAACCGTGAGCCTGTCACAAGCATCGCTTTTGCCTTGCCACCAATGCGATGCTGAACCTGACTACGAAAATGTTCAATAATGACCTCAGTCTTTTGAGCAAGGTTGTGTGGGTGAAGCCCCATATATTTGCCAAGAGCTTTATTTGCCTGACCTTTCGAATAAACTGGATCATCAGCAACTTTCTTACCGATCTGAAAATAAGTTTCATAAGTTGTGTAATTTTCGAGAACATTGAAAATGAAGCCTTCCTCGATAGCCTGCCGCATACTGTAAACATGGAATGGCTCCGGTTTTCCGTTAACTGATTTTGTACCGAAGATCTCAAGCGTCTTTTGCTTCGGTGTAGCGGTAAATGCAAAGAATGAAAGATTCTGCTGCTGACCATGTGTAGCCATTTCGGCTGCGATCTCCTCGTCGGTGTCCTTTTCCTCGGCTTCGGCTTTCGCTTCTTCAACGGCATATTCGTGCAGTTTTTTTTCGATAGCGTCTTCGCCTTGTGCAGAAATATCAGCCAAAACTTCTTTCAAGCGTTCGCTTGCTTTGCCTGTTTGAGAGGAATGTGCTTCGTCTACGATGATGGCAAATCGCCTACCTTCTGTTGCTACTCTCTGTACGTCGACAAACGGAAACTTCTGTAAAGTGCAGACAATGATTTTATCACCATTTTCGAGTGAAGTAGTTAGTTGTTTTGCATTCTTGTCGACACGCACGACCACCCCCGGCTTGTGTTCCATATTGTAAATATCACGCTGAAGCTGTTTGTCGAGAACACGACGATCGGTAATAACTACAATGCTATGGAATATTGATTCGTCGTTTGCATCGTGCAGATTCGTCAAGTGGTGGGCAAGCCATGCGATGGAGTTCGATTTGCCCGAGCCAGCCGAATGTTGAATCAGATAGTTCTTGCCCGACCCGTTCTTGTAAACGTCGGCAACGAGTTTTCGCACAACATCTAGCTGATGATAGCGAGGGAATATCAGCTTCTCTTTACCAGTCTTCTCATCTCTCGTAAGTTGTACGAAACGGTGAAGTATGTCTAGGATACTATCCCTTTGAAGAACTGGATTTATGTCAATATAGTAGACACAAAAACTCGAATTTTTTATGCTGATTTTTCAGCCATATCTTCACATTGCTGAGGGGTAATATACCCAATGCTGCTATGGATTCTTTTTCTGTTA
>JAMPIU010000208.1 GCA_023667845.1 Dehalobacter sp.
TCAAAATGGGAGATAGAAAAGACATGCTGGATTTTCAGGCAAATGTCCGGGATGATTATGCCATCATTATACCTGCCGGTAAATGGCATAACCTGATTAACACAGGCAATGTACCACTTAAGTTATATTCTATTTATGCACCGCCTGAGCATCCATTTGGTACAGTTCATAAAACTAAAGCAGATGCTGAAGAGCACCACCACGGACGCTAGTATCAAAAGAGAGTTTATAAAAAATGAGCACAAGCAGCAATCCGTATATTCGAATTGTTTGCTTGTGCTTTTATAGTACCAATGGGAAATTGCACTATATCAGGAAGCAAAAAGAACGTCCCTTTGCTTCTCTTCATTCTTATCGCTGAGCTTGTAGTTTGCCTGGTTCAGTTGATGCAATCACGGAAGGTCATTATTATACCTTTATCGTAAAATTGTTTACCCCTGGATATTGTAGTAACCTTTGGTTTTCAATTAGTTATTATACAAATAAAATCGAGAGAAATTATCAAGCATTTGTTTAATTAGTAAAACAGAGGCCAGTTACTTTTCCATTAGATTTCTTTCTGAATAACTTCTGGAACCGCTAAGGAAAAACTCACTACAATGGGGGTCTTTATGTATTGCTTTAACCCCTATTAGTTATATCTATCTATATATAGGCTAACTAACCTTAGTTATATCTGCCTATATATAGAGCACCCCATCTAAGCTATGACCATCTGTACACATATCAACCTAAACTAGATATATCTACATATATATAGACTTACTTAATATAATCCCAAAACATCTATACATTAATCGCTAATTATTATTATGAATTCGTTAAATTATATCTTGCTAAAATGAGTAAATTGTAGTATAATATACTAAAAATAATCCTAGGGAGTGATATTATAATAAAAGATTCAACTAAAAAATGGTCAGCGGTTGAATATCTTGGCTCAAAAGGCGAACCTGTTAACTATATCGAAATGACTAAGGATTTAAAGGCACTAAAACCAGATATATTCCCCCCTAACTATACATCAAAAAACATGGCCTCAATTTTATCCTCTGAGTTAACTAGAAATCCTAAGACTCCTTTCGAGAGAGTAAAAACTGGTTATTACACTGTGAAAAAACCCTATAAAAAGAAGCCTTAATGCAAATAAAATGGTAAGCATGTTCTTATGCTTCTCTCTCATGGTTATTCTCTAACTGATTTCTTTCAAGATTATTGATTTATGGGTAAAGGCCGGAAGCGCTTAAATACGCCTCTGGTTTTTTTATTCTTATTACACTCAGCGTGATAACTCCCATGTAAGCATTCTTTTGTTTAATAAAGTCGATATTTTATCGTTTGTGCAATAATTTGGAATTTTATTTTCTACAAGGAAGGAGTGCTTGTATTTCTGTGGAAATTATACTAACATAAGCCAGCTATTCAAGAATGCACTGATTGAGAAACATCCTATAAAGGAGGAAAATTTAGCAGTTTTAAATGGAATAGGGTGATAAAAGCGAAACGCTATTTTCAACACACTTATAGTGATAGGTAGTATTACGTTATATGGCTACCAAAAAAACTACCCTTGTTTTACTGCTGAATAACTATGGAAAATGCTTATGGCATATCAAGGACCAAATCAAATAAAAGATGATGTCGAACGCGCATTACAGAATCTTCATACTGTGATTCGGACTGAATTAACCGAGCATGAGAATCATAGTGTTATACGAATATATGGTCTAGGCCAGGAGAACACGGTAGTCCAAGGCATCGCAGTATACTTGGTAGGTGCAATTGCAAGTTGTGTAGATTTCAACATGGAGATTAGGACCGCATTGTTCAATGAAGATACGCTGGTACGGGATCTGTATCGAGATGTTACGAATGTTATTGGAGTAAACAATGGGATAAGTGATCGAATAAAGACATATGAAAGAAACCCATGGATATGGGAAGGGATCTCTCACCTTTTCCTTCATCTCTCAATTATGAATCCGGCAAATCACCCTCCAGGGCGTCTTCTGGCAAAGAGCTCCATTCACTTGGATGTTAATGACCATGGTCTTGATATCATTGGCTTATACGGCACGGATAGTTTAGGGGTAACTGCTGGGGAATGCAAGGCATATCTTGAACGACCGGCTGCAGCAATTACAGATGCGGCAAAACGCTTACAAGAGGTCGACAACCTATTAAGGGATGCGGAAATACGAGCAACATTATCCCAGTTTAGGCCAAGCCTGTTACCTGAACAGCAAACCCTGTTGGTTAGGGCGTTTTGGCATGACGAGCGTGCATACTTTCCGATGGTGTGTTGTGATAGTGGACATAGCGTCGATTGGGCACTTAGTCGTGTTGATCTGATTCGTCTCAGACCACCTGTTAATCGAAAGTACCTTGTACCAGCACCTATAGATGGGGCCGACTCTTTCTTCGATATATTATCAGAGGAAATGCGTTGTTATGCCAGTATAACTGTGAGGGCTGATAATGTTTGATACTTTTGCACAGACACTGTTTAATAACTTACCTGTTTTTGAAGGGCTTACTCCCGAATCGGCACGTCGCACGTTGTCACGAGCTTACCTTGCGGTGATTGAATTACGGACAGGCCAAACTGTTCCATCGGATGTATACGAGGTTCTCGATTACCTTCGACGTTTGGCAGACACTATTGAATTTCATACGGTGCTGGACGAGTCGCTTTCCTTAGAAATCAGAAAAGCAGGTTCATTTGTAGCTGCAGAATCACTTGCCCTGCTGGTGGATTTCTATGAACACGGTGAGTCATTAGACATTCCGAGCTGTCGCCTTCGACATAATGGGACGTATACCCGCGTTGAGGCAGCAATTCTGTATTTGATAGCTGGCTATGATGCATGTGCGGGCGGTGTAGTTAGCAAGGTTTTTTCAAGCTATAAAGTGAAAGAAGAGTTATCTCCTGGTGAGTTGGGGGCGGAATGGTGCCTGGAAGTTTTAATAGCACTTTGCATGTTCCAATTGAACCCATTGCCAGAGATAACATGTAATTTGACTTTCGGTTTGAGCAGTAGCCTTAAAGCCATCGAGTTGGAAGATGATACGGTGGGACGACTCTATGCGAAGCTTGGGGAAGCTGTATCTAACTTTTTACATTGGCTCGCAGGAGATTCTAATGAAGGTGCGGCAGTTAGCAAGGAAATACTACAACAACTGCTCGAAAAACTAAAGTCACCAGAATTCTTTACAACCATTTCAGGTATTGGTGGCGACTACGGACGGATAAGACATCTTTCGGAATTGCTACTTAATTGCTTTTCTGAACTTAGCCGAAGGGCACTTATACACGTTGTACCGTTAGGTCTAGGATTTCCCCCAGATGTTTACAAAGATTATCTAAGAATGCGAGCTTGTGGTGAACGACCTAGGGGATCTGGACGTCCTGTGCTTTGGCCTTCTACAGAGGGATACGTGAAATATTGTATCTTAGATGATATAGAACACGCAGTTGTTTCAATGCCGACTGGAAGCGGTAAGTCCTTTGTTGCCGAACTAGCAGTGTCTCAAGCGGTTGGCCTAGGTTGGTGTCTCTATCTTGCCCCTACAAACGCACTAGCTGAACAGATACGTGGAGATTTACGAAGCGGTCTAAAACCACTTGGAACAGAAGTACTAGCATTTATAGGTGATCAAGAATACTCAGTACTTAAGACCAATGTTGTATCAGTAATGCCCTTAAACTCAGTTGCGGTTATGACCCCTGAAAAGGCACACTTGGCTTTGCGGTTGTACCCAGATGTGTTTACCTCATGTCAACTCGTGGTATTTGATGAATGCCACCTTATAGGCGAAGCAAATTCGGGTCGCAGTGTTACAGCAGAACTGGTCTTAACCCAACTCATAATGCGTGCTACAAATATACGCATCTTGCTGATGTCCGCAATTGTGCAAAATCCTGGTGATTTAGCAAAATGGCTAGCAGAGGCAACGGGAGGCAGTTCTGTGGTGCTTTCCGAACCATGGCGACCAACTCGCACACTTAGAAGTGCCTTGGGTATCGACGCTGAATCTTTTATAGAGAACCGCATCCCTGCATATGAAAAATTGAAGACACGGCCAGAGAGCAGGAAGAACGAGAACTTTACAGCTTTTTACTCACTGGCTTGTGGTCTACAGGGTGCTTGGCAGTCAACTAACGAAGCTGATTACGGTATTGTAAAGATACCCTGCGAAGCACAGCTTTGTGTTTCACGGAAAAAGGTTCCGGGAGGAGATTGGCAATACTATATTTCCGGGAATAAGTGGGTCAATGGCTCGGCAATCCGCATTGCAAAGTTTCTTGCTGAAAACACAATACAGACCTTGGTATTTACGCCTGCCAACAAGCATTATCCGTTCTCAAACGCTGCAGCTATGGAGCTTTCGAGAGATTGCTTGGCCACATTGGAAGAACAGCCTGAGATTGTCCAAATTTGTCGCGTCTTGGCGGAGTTCGAATTTGGACTTCCGTCGGATGTGTTCACGTTTATTGACAAGGGTTTGTCGGTGCATACCTCACATATGATTGAAACGGAAAAGATAGCATCTGAATATGCATTTCGTGCTAGGGCAACACGAGTGATGCACGCGACAGGTACATTGGCTCAAGGCCTCAACTTGCCAGCGATGGCTGTTATAATTGGCGGTACACGAATTGGAGACCCTCGTGGTGAAGACATAGATGTTGTAGAACAACGCAAGCTTTCACAACTCCTTAATGCTGCAGGACGTGCAGGACGAGCGGGTTTTGCAAATCAAGGATTGGTAGTTGCAATACCTGATAAACCATTGACGCTTGATTCTTATTCTGCCGTTGAAAATTTGAAGAATCGATTGGGGTACCTGGAACAGCCAGACAATGCCGTGAAAATCAACAGTGGGCTTGAATCATTCTTGGACAGGGTAACTCAGGGAGTACTAGATGCGGAAACTGCAAGTGAAGTTGAATTGCAAACAATAGCAGTACTATCTGGTGGTGGTGAAGGTCAGTTGCCACCTGTCGAAGTGTTGCGGAAGTCTTACGCAGGGTTCCAACGGAGAGCAAAGGGCCAGCCTGATGTGAATGATCAGGCAGCAGTCCATCTTGCCGCAATAAGAGATAATTTTGTAGCCCAGCCGCACGTTCCATCATGGGTGCCCATTGCTGCCCAAAGGGCCGGTCTAGACTTCTTTATAATTGTTTCTCTCGTTAATGCGTGGGCACGAGTCCGAGAAGTGATTACCGTGGATATGTTAAACTGGAGCATTTTTGAATGGACCGAGGAACTGCTGCGTGTGGTCTCACATGTGCCACCTGGGATCCTCCTTCGGCGATACTCGATGGATACAATTGGCAGGGGATCACCAAAGCTAGCTGCGGCTAGGGAAAACTACCGGTTACAATCTATTACAAATCGGGATTGGGCCGTAGATGGCGAATGGGCCGCCGGATGGCTTGACACAATGAGAGTTCTCATTCCATGGATGGAAGGGAAGCCCTTGGTTGAACTTGCAAGCATAATTACAGGCATTGATGCTGGTGAAATCAAATTCCAAAGGACTTCCGGGCAGCCTATACCGAAAACGATTTCACTCATTAACGACCTGTTTTCGTCCCTCGCTATTCTTGGGGGTGGTATCGTTGCAGTTGCAGAGCAGTTGTTCCAAGAGTTATGCGAGCAAGGTGGTGAAGAATTCTGCAAAGGGGTTCCACTAGCTCTAAGCTGCATGCCGATGTGTATTAAATATGGCTGTGATTCCCCAGAGTCGCTTGCGTGGTTCCGTTTTGGAGTGCGACTTCGGCGGCCTTCACGTATTATGTACGAGGCATTCCCTCCACCGAAATTGGATAATGATGAAGAACTTCGAGACTGGGTGCGACGACAGAGGCGTATTTGGTTACGAATAGGTATAGATGATTCCATTGAGCATTTTCAAAAATATAAAGAAATTTTCCAAGCTATCGCTAATTTTATTCGTGGTGAGTAGGGTGTAATTATCTGCTTGGAGTGTGATCCAGATGTCTTTTAACCAACCCCATACAATAACATTGAAAATTGATGGTCCAGGTATTAATGAAGGGGTGAACCTTTTCAAAACTATTTCAATTCTCTCGGAATTTCATAGTATTCTTGATAAGAGCTACAGTGTTTTAAATGGAAAACAAAAACTTACTAAACAGGATAGGGAACAGTATTTTATTAGAGCATATGACTTTAAACAGGGATCTTTTATTGTTAACGCAGATATTATTATAACAGGAATTCAGCTATCTTTACCTTTATTAGGTTTTGTAAACCCTTATACTATATGGGAATACGCACGTTACAGTTTTGCTTTTCTTAAAGCAGTGTTAGCTTCTTCAAAAAGCGGGAACCAGCCAATGATATCCGTAGGGGATAATTCACAAGTAGTTGTATTAATCGGGGATGGAAGTACAATGACACTTCCTGACAAACGCATTTTAGACCTTGCTAATAGGACAAGAAGGAATTACGCTAATCTAGCAGGGAACTTAAAGGAAGGTAGCATTCATAGTATAGAGGTAACAGCACAAAGCAGCATAGGTGAAAATATATCTCTAAGTTTGCCTGAAAAGGATTTATTTGAATCTAATACAACTGTAATGCCTAGACCCGTTACCTTTTTAGCAGATGTTTATGATTTCAATAAGGAAATTAATACAGGTAAGTTAAGAGTTTTTAGAGAACAGGAAATCCCAGATGGTGATTATCCATTTACAATTATAGGGAATCAAGATAATAGCAAATTTATCGAGTCTATGCTCTACTCAAGTGTAAAAATAACTGCTTTAGAAGAACGAGAATTACATCCTGTTGAAGGTCTAAGGCTAATTCGTTTTCAAGTAATAGAAGTTGAAATAAGTTGATTAGCTAATAACGGAAATTATTTTTATTTTATGGCCGTATTAAGATATCAGTCTTATAAAGAGTAGGAATCTAATATCTCATTCCACCACGAATCAATTGGGTTGATCGGTTCATATCGTTTGCCATTATTGTAGATTATCGTTTTAATCCCGTCAAAATACCCACCTAATTCTCAGATTAAATAATCTGTAAAGACTTGCAATACTTGAATAATCTGAAACAAATTTTCAAAATAATACGTAGATGTTTTGGGAGACTTAGCTGTGAGGAAAATACCCTTGTAGCTTATTTTTTTATGTCAACTAACCACGGAAGAATACTACCATGTCGGCAGAAAATTTCCTTTCCCCAAGCCCGAAGGGTGCTAGCAACCACAATAAACGAGGTATAGGAATGGATTGCAATCATGTGCCCTATGGCCGCATTTTAACGTCTATGAGAATATTGCTTTTCCCTTAAAGGTTGTCACTCATTTATTATGTATGATGCACTTCAGTTGTTATTCAGCACAAATCGCAATAATCATCAAAAACGGCATCATCAAATCTGATATAATTGATTCGGCCAATTTACCTTACATGTGGAAGAAGGCGCTATGAAAAACCTTGAGACAGTGATAGCCGCAATTCAATATATTGAAACACATTTGTCGAACGAAAAGATTGACCTGGATATTGTCGCCGCCGCGGTGCACTACTCGAAATACCACCTGCACCGCATTTTTACCGACGCGGTGGGGCTTACTATTCATGATTACGCGCAGCGCAGGCAGTTGACGGAAGCTGCCAAACTGCTGGTTTTTTCAGATAAACCGATTATAGACATAGCCATTCTGGCCGGCTACGACAGCCAGCAGGCTTTCAGCAATGTGTTCAAGGCCATGTACAAGCAGTCTCCTCACCAATTCAGAAAAAATGAGGTGTTTTACCCGTTGCAGCTGGAATACAACTTCAAAGACCAGCGTGAATCCCTTGAAAACGCGCGGAAAGGCTCCGCGAGAGAAATCCGCTTTGCCGGCGAAGCGGATATTCCGTTATGGATGGACCTGGTGCGCCTGGCCATTGACGGGTTCCCCTGCCTGGAAGAAGACGAGCACTTAACCGTCCTGAAACGCTATATTGCCAATAAAGGCGCGCTGCTTATAACCGAGGGCGGCATTTCTATCGGCGGCATGATGATTAACTACGAAACCGGCAGCATAGATTTCCTCGCGGTACACCCGCTTTACCGGAAACAGGGGATTTCCCGGGACTTCCTGCATGTGGCGCTCACCGAATTGCTGAAGAATAAGGAAATCAGCATTACCACATTCCGGGAAGGCGACAAAGCTGATACGGGTTATCGTAAAGCCCTCAAAGAGCTGGGCTTTGCCGAAGGGGAACTGCTGACGGAATTTGGATATCCGACCCAAAGGATGGTTTTACCCAGGGAGAATAAAAATGACTAACGCACAGCAAGCGGGCAGACGCGCCCCGCACGTGCCTGCCCGTATTAACAAAAGCGAAAAGAAAAAACCAGTTGAAACGCCGGCTTTTCCCGATGAAATCGCGCATCTTGAAGATATCAAGGGCAAGCTGGCTAAGGCCATCAAGCAAGCGCATGATTCAGTCGGGCATATCGACGAAGAATATATGGATGTCAAGCGGTACATGGTAGAGCATCGCGGTGAAATCGACCCCCACGAGATGTTCCAAAATGAGATGGCTTTAAAGCGCATTGACAAGAGGGGGGCCGCTGCGGCCGGGATCCGGGATAAACTCGCCAAACTGCTGGACTCGCCTTACTTTGCCCGGATTGACTTTCGGGAGACATCCAAAGTAACCCCCGCCTCATTTTACATCGGCAGGTTTTCTTTCAGCCACGGCAATGAGCTGCACATTTCTGACTGGCGCTCCCCGGTGGCCAGCATGTTTTACGATTGCGAGGTTGGGCCGGCGGGATACGATGCCCCGGACGGACGGTTCGACGGCGAGCTGACCCGGAAGCGGCAGTTCAAAATCAAGAACGGCGTGATGGAATATGCGTTGGAAAGCTCGGTTAACATCCAGGATGATCTCCTGCAGCGTGAATTGAGCCATACTTCGGACGAGAAGATGAAATCCATCATCGCCACCATTCAAAAGGAACAGAACCTGGCTATCCGGAACGAAAAGGCGGAGACCCTCCTTATTCAGGGGGTTGCGGGTTCCGGCAAGACCTCCATCGCGCTGCACCGGATCGCCTACTTGCTCTACCGCTTTAAAGACAGGTTGTCGGCAAAGAACGTGACCATCCTGTCGCCCAACAAGGTCTTTGGGGATTATATTTCCAATGTCCTGCCCGAATTAGGCGAGGAGCCGGTCTACGGGATGAGTTTTGCGGATATTGCCGGGGTCCAGCTTGAGGGCGTCATCCGTTTCGAGGCCGACAAGGACCCTCTTGAAACAGAGGACCCCAAATGGGCGGAGCGGGTGCGCTTCAAATCCACGCTGGATTTTAAAATACTGGTGGACGAGTACCTGGCCCGGATGCCCGAGGCCGTCTTTGAGCCGTCCGACTACACTTTTGGCAGGTTCACCGCCAAAAGTGCATGGATCCGGGGCCGCTTTGCCGCTTACCACAGGCTTCCGGTCAAGCGGCGCCTGGTGATGATTGCGGAAGATATCCTTGACCGCTTTGAAACGGACTACTTCACGGATAAACCTTTGCCAAAAGCGGGGGCCGTCTTAAAAAGCCTGGCCGCGATGCTGAAGATGAAGAATACCCTGTCGCTCTATAAGGATTTTTATAAGCAGAAAAATATCGCGGACAAATTTGTGATGCCGGCGAAGAAAACCCTCGAATGGACCGACGTGTACCCGTTTATGTACTTCCACGCCGCTTTTGAGGGTTTGCGGGAGAGCCGGCTTATACGCCACCTGGTTATCGACGAAATGCAGGACTACACACCGGTCCAATACGCGGTGATGAATGTCCTGTTCAAGTGCCGGAAAACGATCCTGGGAGACTTCGGGCAGTTTATCAACCCAAACCATTTAAACACGCTCGGAGACCTGCGCCGGCTGTATGAAGACGCGGAATATGTAGAGCTGAACAAGAGCTACCGCTCGACCTATGAAATCATCACCTTCGCCAAAGGCATCCGGAATGTTGCTTCCCTGGAGGCGGTGGAGCGCCACGGGGATGCTCCCGGCCTCATCTATTGCCGCA
>JAMPIU010000209.1 GCA_023667845.1 Dehalobacter sp.
GCAGGCGGTCCGTCCGGAGGCGACACTGTAAACGTAACAGTTAATGTTTATGCTTCAGATGGCAATGCCCGCTCTATTGCATCAACAGTTAAGGACACGGTTGTCGAAGTGATAGAAGATTACTTTGACGGTAAAGCAAGGGTAGCCTTTGGCTAAGCATGGTTACTGGTAAGGCCTGGAAGTAATCGCGGGTCCTTCTGGACCGGTGGGGGGAGCGCGGGTCTTGCGACACCCGAAATTCCACCCAGTATAAAATAAAAAAATCAATTGACAACCTGACATGAAGGAGGGGTTAACAATAATTGTCTACTAAGCAACCGGCTAAGATGATTAATGGAAAATTGTGCTTTACCACCGGCGCCATGTGTGAAACCCTGGGCATTACAAGGGAGACGCTATCCCGGTGGGATTCAATGGGCTGTCCAAAGGTGGCCCGCGGATGGTGGCCGTTCCGGGAAGTTTTGACCTGGCGGGGAGTCCTTTCAGCATCAGGCTTTACATCAGACGCCGAACCAAGTCAGCAAAACCTATACCGAAAGAAGCTTGCCGCGGAGGCCCGGCTGAAAGAACAAAAAGCAGAAGAGGCTGAATTTAAAAACACCATTGTCCGGAGTGACTATATTCCGAAGGATGAGGCCGCAGCTGAATTAAAAAGGTCCTACAGCGTTCTCAAGAGGTCCATGCTGGCATACAGCCGCCAGATAACCAAATCTTTATCCTCTTATATTGATTCAGTGACGGCCGGCCGGATCGGGAACATGGTAACCGAGCTGAGCTTAGATGCTCTCGAGCAATTTAGTATTAAAGGCGTATTTACGGCGCCGAAGAAAAAAGCCAAAGGAGGACAATAGACTATTATGTTTGGTGACAGTTACGAAAAGGCATTCAATAGTTTAAAAAACACTGTTGACCAGCTGGCGAAAAAGGGACAAGCCCGGGAAGCAAAGCTCGAGGCCAATCTCCAGGACCTCACCCGGGAAGCTCAAAGCTTAAAGGACAGTATCGGACTGAAGACCCAGCAGCTGGTTGACGCTGAGATCGAAGATGATACAAAAACCCAGGAGCAGATCAACAAGGAGCTGGCTGCATTAAGGCTGCAGCTGGGGGACTTCGAAAGCAAAATAGCAGCTTACAAATCAAGCCTCGAATTTCCCGGTCTTTCAGGTGATGAAGTTAAAAAGGTGAAATCTGCAGCCCTGAAGGCATTCCAGGAGCGCCAGAAAAAAGCGGTTGACCTGGATATCAAGATCAGCAAAGCATTTGAGCAGCTCCAGGCCCTGAATGAGGAAATCGGAAAGATGAACGAAGAGAAACTCACCCTCGATCATCCGAAAGAGGCTCTTATCGCAAAGCCGGTGATGAAATTTGTTCACCCCGAGTTCAGGGATCCGAAATATGAAACCTTCCAGGGTGAATATCAATACCGCTTTGTTAACTGGCTAAATAGCTAATCGGTAAAAATAACTAATAACAGGAGGTTTCGTAATGAACAAAAAAGAGCAATTCAAAAAGAAATTTAAGCGCCAGGAAGAAATTGTGAATGGCGTTAAAGCTGCAAGGCGTGATTATCTAACAGAAGCAGAGCAGGCGGAGTTTGATGCCCTGCAACGGGACATTGACACCCTTAAAACTGAGATCGAAGAAGAGGATAACGCTAACAACGAGAGCCAGCGCGCAGCTGAAATTACCACACTGTGCAGGGATTTTGGTGTGGATCCTGCTGAACATATCAACACCGGGGCCTCGGTTGCCCAGGTCCGCGCAGCAGTGCTGGAAAAACTGAAGACTGAAAGAAAGTTACCAGGGGCCAAAATTACGGCCGATGAAGCCGATAAATTCAGGGACGCTGCGGTGGACGCTATTTTATCCCGGGCCGGTATCAATGTCCAGGACCCCGCTCCAGGATACAGGGATCTCATGGGGGTGCGTTTAACCGGGTTCGCTTCGGAATGTGTCCTGCGGAAGGGCATTCAAAGCCCTCAGCGGCTGGACGAAGATATCCTTATCCGGGAAGCCCTTTCACCTGACAGCCAGTTTGGAGGCATTCTTTCTAATGCCGCCAACAAGGCCATGGCCGTTTCTTACAAGGCCGCGGGTACAACCTTCCAGAAGTGGACCAGGAAAGGCAGTAATCCTGACTTCAAGGCAACGATGCAATACCAGATCTCCGAGGCTGGGGAACTGCTGCCCGTGACCCAGAGCGGCGAATTCAAGTTCGATGAGGTAACGGACCAGGGAGTAAGAAAGGTGATCGCGACATTCGGCCGGGGCTGGGGCTTGACTAGGCAGGCCATAATTAATGACGATATCGGAGCCCTTACAAAGACGCCGGCAGCATATGCCCGGGCAGCTGCAAGGGGTATTAACCGGTTGGTTTATATGCAGCTTGGAGCAAACCCGGTTATTTATGACAGCGTTCCGTTATTCAACGCAGCGCACGGCAATGTGGCCGCGGCTCCTGGGGCTATTAACGTTGCAAACGTGGGATCTGGCAAGGCAGCCATGCGGCAGCAAAGAGGGCTCCGGGGGCTTGAAGCTCTGAATATCGGCCCGAAATTTCTGCTTGTGCCGGCAGCCCGGGAAACCGTTGCCCAGCAATTTATTTCAAGGGCGCTGGTAGCTACTACCCAGGGCGCTGTTAATCCACTGGCAAACATTCTTGAACCTGTTGTTGATGCAGAACTTGATCCGTACAGCCTGACAGCCTGGTACCTGGCCGCGGATCCCCATGAAGCAGATACCATTGAAGTGACCTACTTGAACGAAAAGGACCTGCCCACAATTGAAAGCCAGGTCGGCTTTGATTACCTGGGCGTCAAGTGGCGGATCTTCATTGACTATGGTGTGACCGTTTGCGATTTCCGCGGCCTGTACATGGACGCAGGGATTTAACCTTTACAGAGCATAGGCCCTCGATCACGGGGGCCTATGAATAAAATAAACGGAGTATATAACGTGGAACATAACAGTTTAAAAGATCTGTTTGACAAAATCGGCTGGGAGCTGGGCATCCAGGCAAACCTCTTGCAGGATCAGGATATCGCAGATAAAAATTCCTATGGTTGGGCTGGCTGTTTTAAAGGCGTCAACTGGATATTTATAAATCTGGAGCTGATTAGAGAACACCTAAACAACCCGGGCGGCCTCCGCTTAACGAACGTGTGGAGACCTATAACCACAATGGAGCAGGCGCTGTTTTATGTCTTGGTGCATGAATACACTCATTTACAGGATCACCCTGAAAGCATAACCGGCCTTACTGATGCTGATTATTATGACCTGTTCAAAGCGCTAGGAGATAAGCCTGCCTTGATAGAGCTTCACAACAGGGAACCCAGCGCAGAGGACCGGCAGCACCGGGTTGACATCCACACTGAGGACTTTTACACAGCTGACCGCGTTAATACGTATCGCTGCGGCGGGATTCTGGCCGACTTGGAGGAAGTGGCCAGGCGGCCGGCGCCCGGGCTCGGGTAATTGCAGACATGGAAAGCCTCATTGATGCTTTTTTATTTCATGTGAAATATTTTTCCGGACGTGGTCATGGCGCCCAGGTGCGGGGAATGTCGTAACGTGTCGGAATTTTTGTCAAGGAAATTGTATTAATTTGTCTAAATAAATTAAACAAAGGAAATAAACTAACCGAGTATATTAGGAGGAGAGTAATGGAAAATATAGAATTAAAAAAGCATGCAATAAAAAGAGTTTTTGAAGAAAACCCAGAAAATTCTGAAGCAAAATTTTGTGATTTTGTAAGTATAACCGCAACAGATGATTATGTAACTCTATCTTTTTATCAGACACGTCCACCTTTAGATCCAACCGATATTCAAGTGTCCAAATGTGTTTTAGAATCAAGGATTGTATTAACTTGGAATCTTTTTGAAAAGACTTTTCAAAATTTTTCTGGTTTAATAGAATCACGAAAACACAGGGAGCTTGAATAATATGGTTAACAAAACTGCAACTATAGCGTTTGGGGATAGATATTTTCAAGGCAATATAATTGGCACTCCAACAATACCTGTAAGTGTAAGAGTGGCTGATTTATCTACAGAATATATTTCATTTGCATCAGCAACTTCTAATGTTTTTGAAGGATTAACAACCGAATCCCACGAGGAGGGGTCATATATGACCCAGGCAATAAATCAAACTGAATTAGATTTTTTTATGGAAAATTTTAACCGAATTATTGAACAATATAATGGAAAATGGTTAGCAATTTCAAAAAATGAGATTGTTGCTGAAGGAACAGATTTTGGTGAAACACTTTCTATTGCTATTGGTAGGGGGGTTATTTCACCTTTAATTATTCTTGCGGATAAAGAATCCTGGGAGCATAAAAGATTATGATTAATCTTAAATTTGACGAGTATTTAAAGTATCAACATAACAGCCCTCCTGTACCAGTTTTACAGGTTCGTTTTGTTTTTAATCAACAACATCCACCATTTTTTTTGCCTATGGTGGTTGATTCTGGCGCTTTTTGTACCACCTTACCTATGAGTATAGCGACTGGTCTTAATTTAGATTTATCAACTGCCCAAGATATAAATTTTAGCACTCCAGGTGGCAATGGGATTGGTAAAAAAATTGAAAATGTTAGAATAGAGATCAGTAAAAAAATAATATATGGACCTGTTATGTTTAATCCTTTAATGGACAACCAACCTTACGGTCTTTTAGGAAGAGAGGGGATATTTGATAAAATAAAAATAGCATTCCGTGAAAGCCACTGCAAAATGTTTTTGTCACACACATCATGATAGAGCCTTAGGGCTCTATTTTTATGTCCGATTATTAAATGAATATCTTGGCCGGCGAGGGGGGGATGAAATTTGGAGGCCTGCCCTCTGGAGTGGGTAATGACCTGGTAAACCAGTTTGCTATTCCATCACATGTATTGTTGATATTGCGTTTATTACAGAACAGTTGTTTAGTCGGTGTGGTCAGGAGTGCTGGAGAGCCGTTTGCTACTCCACAATAAAAAAGCAGCTATTATAAAAAAAATGCAAAATAATGATATCCATATACCTATCGCAATCTTACGCTCCTGCCAGGCCCATGTTTTAAGTTCTGAATCAGATCTTGATTCCGCATATCTGACCTGGTCGCTTAACTTTGTATTCGATGTCTGCTTAACATCCATAGCATTAAGCCAATTTATTTGGGCGTCAATGTATTTTTGTGGTATATCATATTCATATTCCGGATATCTTTTTATGTCTGTTGCAACAGAAAAAGAGAATCCATATTTACCAAGATTTTTTTGTTCATCAAGGGGTTTAATATATTGAAAGTATCTTGCATGTCCCCAATAATTTTGTTGCATAACTTTGTCGGCTTCTTCCACTTGTTTCTGTAAATGCTGACTTTTTTGTAATTCTTCCGGTGAAGCTAATATTTCGGCTTTTCTGTTTTCCAATTTATATGGTGAAATTACAGGGAGCATCTCGCCGCTATAAAAATTCCCCTTGTTACTGCCATAAAGCTTAACCCAGGTTTGCCCAGTCCAGCGATCTTTTATGTGAATAACTTTTATTGCATCAACTGTTTGAGTAGGTCCCTGGTCCCATCGCAAGATTAAAACAACGAGTAAAATAAAACAGAAAACAAGAGGGATGAACCAATATCTGCGCACATATAACACCCCTTTAAATTTGCTAAAACAATATTTCTATAGTTCTCGACATTTCCCCTTGTGGAATAATGTCGAGGTTTGTCGGAATGTTATTATTGACACAATGTTATACATTGATATATTTTGTTATATATAGAGATATTACATGAGAAGGATGGTGGTATATGGAAGAATTGTTGACGAAGAATGAATTATGTAAATGGCTGAAGATCAGCAGCATGACTGCCTACAGGTGGCGTAAAGAGGGAATGCCATTTATCCAACACGGCAATGTAATTCGCTACGATAAGGCCAAAGTAACAGAATGGCTGGAAAAGAAGAATGGAAACAAGTAAGGAAGCCGCTTACTCCTGGCAGAGACCGGCTTCCCCATCAGACAATACCCCAAAAGGGGCTTGCTTCGCTATATTATAGCAAAGCTGACCTCCTGGGGCAAGTAAAAAGGAGGGTTATTGGTGACGAAAAATGTCGTCAACAGAAGACTTAAAGGGCTCATGGCTGAAAACGGGGTAACAATTCCTGAGCTGGCTAAAAAAATGGGTATATCCAGAAGCTCACTTTCAAGAAAAATTAACGGCCGCCAAACCTGGTATGCTTATGAGATATGCTTTATTACTAAATATTTTGGGTTTTCTGAGTTTAAAAATGTTTTTCCGGAGCTGTATAACTCGGTTCTGACAAGGGAGGCAGTTTAACGAAGGAACAAGTATTAGAAAAACAGAGTATTGATCATGCCACAATGTGTATAATTGAAGAAGCATTGATTAAAATAACCAGGGCTGAGATTATACTGGCCCATCTCGAACCAGGGGTGGGGCGGTTCTGCTTCGGTGGGGCCGCTCCAGCTGTAATATTTACGTAAAATAATAGGGAGGCTTTAAAAGAATGGAAAAAAACAAAAACAAGCCGTATATGGCATTAAAGGGCAAAATTGTTGAAGAAGGCCATACTTACAAAAGCCTAGCTGCCGCCATAGGGAGAACTCCTAAATTTATTTCTAATAGAGTTAGTGGGAAGGTTGATTTTTCTATGGATGATTTGGGGGTAATTGCTTCGGCGCTCAATATTGAGCCTCTAGAAATGTGTAAGTATTTTTTCCCGACAGCCTATAAGGCGGGGAAGGGCAATGTAGTTTATGAGGGGAGCTGCCGGCAGCAGGCTGCTCCAGCATAGAAGGTTAATAGTAACCAGGGGTGGGGCGGTTCTGCTTCGGCGGGGCCGCTCCACTTCGAAATATTTCACGTGAAATATTATTGCCGGTCCGTAAAAGTGGGCCGGCTTTTCTTATATGTCACGTCAAATTCAAATTTCCAAGCGCTTGGGAATTTGACCTGCAGCCGGGCGGCCGCTCCCCTGGGTGCCTACTGAAGCCCGGGAGCTGCAGCTGACCATCCAGGATCACGGCGCCTGCGCCGGCCATGTGCAGGAAACTGGTAACTTTACGCTGCAGCCTGGCCGCACAGCCCTGCAGGAGCAAAGCAACAAGCAGAACGGCAAGCCAATCCCCTTACTGATGTAATTATCGTGGCTTAGAAACGATTCTGAGAGGCAGCTTTTTGGCGCCAGGGCAATACTGCTTAATGAAATTGACGACTGCGAATGTAAGTTAGCCAGTTATTTATATTTTCATGTAACTTTATGGGATATATTGTCGTGCCGAAGGAATTTATTCAGCTGACATAGAAAGCTTGATAAATTTTGTAAGGGAAGTGGTATCGTGGAATTATTCCTACTAATTGTTGGTATTATTATCGCGGGCGTGGCTTGGAGTATCATTTATACAAATAAGAAGAAAAAGCAGATGGAAGATGAGTTATCCAATATTGATTTCAATGCAACTCAAAAAGTAATGTCAGAAAATGGCGCTACTGGTATAGCAATCGATGAAAATACCAAGAAGATATGCTTGATAAAAAACATGCCAACAGTATCTACAAGGATTATTAATTATAATGACATTATAAGCTCTGAAATTTTAGAGGACAGTAAGACAATTACCAAGAGCCAGAGAGGGAGTCAGATAGGGGGAGCTGTTGTCGGTGGTCTGTTATTGGGTGGTGTTGGAGCTGTTATTGGAGGCCTTTCCGGTAAAAAACAGGCAGAAACCAAAGTTAAAAAAATAGACTTGCAAATTATAATAAATGATATTGCTAATCCAATGCATAATATTATTTTTTTGAATATAGAAACAAAAAAAGACGGAATTATATATCGTTCTGCAATTGAAAAAGCTTCCCACTGGCAGGCATTATTAACTGCTGTTATAAAACAGGCAGAGATGTCCGCATAATAACAAACCCCCCGGCGATGGCCGGGATAAGATAAGCCCTGGGTCAGAGGATCCAGGGTCTTTTTTAGTCTGGTCAGAGTAAGGGATCTGATATAGACGTTTTTTATTTTTGGCTGCCGCTGTCCCCTCATAATCGTCACTACCGTCACCTTATCATCACCCTATCGTCACTGGGAAAAGCCTTGATATTCCTAAGTTTGTGACGGTGTGACGGTTGTGACGATATTTTCAGTAACTTTACGGAAAGCTATGATCTCCCTAATATTAAAAATACCGGATGGCCGATAAGTGAAGGTCAGGCTGTTTATTTATCACCCTGGAGCAGCTTGTTCAACTCTGTTTCAGAGATACGCCATAGCTCTCCAATTTTGACAGCTTTTAATTTACCTTCACGTATCCATCTATACAAGGTCCGGATATTAACCTTTAGCTTGTCAGCCACTTCTTGCGGAGTATAAAAATTATCCATATTATCAATCCTCCCTGTACGTTATAATACCATTAACTTCACGATTGTACAATATTATACTTGACTATGAATATTCACTGTTGTACACTTGTATACACAGTTATACATTTTATATAAAATAAATATGGTAAATTGGAGGACTGAACCATGGCAGGTAATATTGTAAAAGTTAAGGAAGGTTATTACAGGCTTCGCTATAAGGATTCCTCACAGTATGTAAAGGCCAAAAGTGATCGTGAGGCTGAAAAAATTATGGCAAAGTTTATAACCGATGTTGACAGCGGGGACTATAGGCAACCGTCAAAGATGACTTTTAAACAATTCGCTGAACGGTGGATTAAAGAATATGGAGAGGTTAAACTAGCGCCAAAGACCCTGTTTATTTACAAGCAAATGCTGCAAAGCCGGATTTACCCGGAATTCGGGGATAAGAAGCTTGAAAAAATTAAACCTCTGGAGTTGCTTGGATTTTACAGTAATATAAGAAAAGAGCATAAATATATTAGTATTTCAAAGGACGGCATTGAAAAGGAAAAGAAATCTGCGGGGCTAACAGAAAAAACGATCAAGCACCACCACGGCCTGATCTGCGCTATATATGAAAAGGCCATCAAGTGGGGCGTTTTGAAGGGAGACAATCCCGCCAGGCGGATAGACCCGCCACAGGCCGAGAAAAAGAAGGCGCGGTGTTATGATGAAGCGCAGACAAAGAAACTACTGGCGGCCCTAGATACCCTGGACGAAAGTAATTTAAGGGATAAAGTTGTTACCATGATTGCCATTATGACCGGGGCCAGGCTAGGGGAAATCATGGGTTTGGAGTGGCAGGATATTCACTTTGACCAAAAGGTTATTGAAATAAGGCAATCAAGCCAGTATTTACCCGGCAAAGGCGTTTTTATAAAAAAGCCAAAGACAGAAATGAGCGAGCGTAAAATATCCGTAAACGATACCCTGTTAACCCTGCTGCAAAAATATCAGGATGATCAGCGGGAGAAGGGCTTTATCTGCCAGGACAACAATCTTCTTTTTGTTGCCTGGGACGGCAAGCCGATGCACCCAAACTCTATTACAAAATGGTTCCCGGCCTTCCTGCGGCGCAACGGGCTTCCACCGCTTAACTTCCACGGACTGAGGCACACCAGCGCCACGTTTTTAATCAGCAAGGGTATGGACATTCAGACAGTGGCCGGCCGGTTGGGCCACAGCACCAGCGCCACGACACAAAATATATATTCTCACTTCCTGGAGAGTAAAGATCGCCAGGCAGCGGACCTTATGGAGGATGCGTTTGCAACAAAAAAAGAGACTCAAAAGCAGTCTAAAAGTAAATCTGTCTATTTTCTGTCTAAACAAAGAAACAAGGACCGAGGTAAGATTACCGCGGCCCTTGACAGATAAGGTTTTTATCCTTGATAAAACTGGCAGGGGAGACAGGACTCGAACCTGCAACACCTGGTTTTGGAGACCAGTACTCTACCATTGAGCTACTCCCCTGTGTATATTGGGTACGTACTATATTATATAAAAAACGGT